>NZ_JBHSZA010000013.1:0-2441 GCF_042663985.1 Haloplanus sp. GCM10025708 | reverse complement strand
CATTCGAGATGTTTACCAATATATCCAAATTCGATGAAAGATGTCATATAGGATACAATCGGAGAGGTCGATCTGTAACCCGTAGTGTTTGCGGCCTTCGAGAATCTTCACGGCCAAACGAAGCCAACAACGTATGGCTTGACGGCGAGCTGCGCTCTGTTGTAGCAGACACTGCGTGCGCGATTAGGACGACGGCGGTGAGTGCAGCCGTAATCCGCAGAAGAGCAGCGACCAGTTCACGCGGCTCATCCATGTAACGCATTGTTTTCCGCATAAGGGTGGAGCCACGAAGACTACGGTTTAGGTCACCCATGATTTCGAGTTAGAGCCGCTAATCCTATGCCCAGTCATATGTTTCTCTTCTTTTGCAGCCATGAGGGGGCATATTGCAGATGGATGGACTCCCAATCCTAATTCCGAGATTCCTTTTGAAGATCAAACGAAACTTCGACTTACCGAGTGGTTCGAATCCTGGAGCGAATGTCTATTGGGAAAAAGAAGAGTCCTATGGACGAACGACGTTCGCTTCTCTCCAGACAGCAGAGAAACCGGATCTTCTGGTTAAACACACTGATTGGCCGACTGTTGCCTATGAAGTGAAGATTGGCAATGATGGAACGGCCATCTATGATGGTGCAATCAAACCGTTCGTTACTGGCGTCGGTTCGAACGTGGCCATGAAGAGTACACTGTTAATGGAACTATCTACCAACCCGATGTCTTCGCCTTAGCGACTGGCAATGCACAATTTGGTCGCCTGTACGACGATGCTCGTGTCAAAGACAAGTTCAAGTTCGATCTCTTCACAAGCAGCGGCCGGAAGAAGGGAGCACGACACGGTCAAGTGCCAAAACACGAGTATGCCTCCTCAGAAACGACCTTACGACTCATGTGGCGATTCATGGAACAGTATGCCGCTGACGAGGATTTATCTTCAGGAAGTGGCGTTGGTGCCCTGTATTCAGACGGGCTCGACAAATCGCCAGAGGATCTCGTCAAGCAGGGCTCAGCACATGATCCAGGTATTTGCTACAAGCGCCCAGCAATGAACCCGAAATGGCGTATTCTTCGGTAAGAGATCGTCTCTTGTAGAATAGTGGATCTCAACATCGGGGCTGAAGGTAGACTCTATGGTACACAGCTCTTAGACCACGAAGGATCCAGTGGTGAGCCCTGAATGAGAACATCGCTGGGACAATTATGGGCGATAGAAAAGCCACTGAGAGTATAGTGGCTTGAATCCAGAATGCTGGATTAGACTCCATAGTTCCAGCCATAGCGACCGCGAACCACGACGCTGGAATCAAAACTCCAGCAACCTTCCATCGCCAAAGAGAGGCCCATTTGAGTAGCACAAAGCCGATCGCCAGGACACTCAGAAATATCAGTCCGAATCCGGGGTTGGTTCCCATGCTAAAGAACGCGAATAGCGGGTGGAGCTGCGAAATCATCGGAATGGATGTAGCTGCTGCGATCGCACCGTAGCCGCCGAGGAGATAGATACCACCAAGTAAGGCGACGACTACGCGAAGTGTGAAGGACTTTGAGCGTGGATCTTTCCCCAACGTCGACGGCTTGGAGCATTCCGATTGAGATAATACTGTGTAATCATCGCCGTGCTCTAAGTCAGCAATTTCTCGGCAAAGATCGATTCCAGTAATCAGTCCGACGCCGAGTTCTCGACCAGATTCGATGGCGGTGTCTGTGTAGTAACCAGTTGAGACGATATAGACTCTGTCAGCGTTTTCCTGCTGATAGAGGCTTGAGTACTGTTGTACAGCCGGTCGACCGATTCTATTCGATCCTGCGTAGCATTTTGCTTGGATCGCTACCCGCTCGCCAGTCTCTCGATGTATTGCCATGACATCGAGACCCTTATCGTTAGATTCCTGGGAAACAGTGGTATCATATCCGAATCCTTCCCAGACATCAGCGATGAGCATTTCAAAAGCATAGTTATCCATTGCGCGTAAATGACGCAATAGAGACGGCTCCGATGTCATGGTGTCTCTCTCAGCCTCTCAGTCATACATTGAATCTACATAAAGATTTAGCTTAGATGAAGGATCAGAAGAAGGATATCTGGGACTGACGAGCGTATCAACCGAAGGCTGACTACGTAGGGTAATATACCTGGAGCGAGGCCTCAGAATCGAACATGAAGCCGATATCGAAGTCAGGAGGGGACAACTCCTCGACGGTCCTCCCATGCTGGTGTTGCATCGAGGGCATCCATATGACCGTATAACCGCTTCCAGAGGTCTGCTTGCTCGTAGACATCAGCGTCCTGCGGGATCAATCTGAACACCTCTTTGCTCGCGACAACGATGAGTTTGTACTGCATTCGTGACATAGCAACCGTCAGCCGATTCGGGTTCAGGATAAACTCGTCTTCAGCCTGGAGGAAGTCCGGCTCGGATGCAGTCGCTGAAACGAGAATA
>NZ_JBHSZA010000012.1:0-2440 GCF_042663985.1 Haloplanus sp. GCM10025708 | reverse complement strand
CATTCGAGATGTTTACCAATATATCCAAATTCGATGAAAGATGTCATATAGGATACAATCGGAGAGGTCGATCTGTAACCCGTAGTGTTTGCGGCCTTCGAGAATCTTCACGGCCAAACGAAGCCAACAACGTATGGCTTGACGGCGAGCTGCGCTCTGTTGTAGCAGTACTGCGTGCGCGATTAGGACGACGGCGGTGAGTGCAGCCGTAATCCGCAGAAGAGCAGCGACCAGTTCACGCGGCTCATCCATGTAACGCATTGTTTTCCGCATAAGGGTGGAGCCACGAAGACTACGGTTTAGGTCACCCATGATTTCGAGTTAGAGCCGCTAATCCTATGCCCAGTCATATGTTTCTCTTCTTTAGCCATGAGGGGGCATATTGCAGATGGACTCCCAATCCTAATTCCGAGATTCCTTTTGAAGATCAAACGAAACTTCGACTTACCGAGTGGTTCGAATCCTACGGAGCGAATGTCTATTGGGAAAAAGAAGAGTCCTATGGACGAACGACGTTCGCTTCTCTCCAGACAGCAGAGAAACCGGATCTTCTGGTTAAACACACTGATTGGCCGACTGTTGCCTATGAAGTGAAGATTGGCAATGATGGAACGGCCATCTATGATGGTGCAATCCAAACCGTTCGTTACTGGCGTCGGTTCGAACGTGGCCATGAAGAGTACACTGTTAATGGAACTATCTACCAACCCGATGTCTTCGCCTTAGCGACTGGCAATGCACAATTTGGTCGCCTGTACGACGATGCTCGTGTCAAAGACAAGTTCAAGTTCGATCTCTTCACAAGCAGCGGCCGGAAGAAGGGAGCACGACACGGTCAAGTGCCAAAACACGAGTATGCCTCCTCAGAAACGACCTTACGACCATGTGGCGATTCATGGAACAGTATGCCGCTGACGAGGATTTATCTTCAGGAAGTGGCGTTGGTGCCCTGTATTCAGACGGGCTCGACAAATCGCCAGAGGATCTCGTCAAGCAGGGCTCAGCACATGATCCAGGTATTTGCTACAAGCGCCCAGCAATGAACCCGAAATGGCGTATTCTTCGGTAAGAGATCGTCTCTTGTAGAATAGTGGATCTCAACATCGGGGCTGAAGGTAGACTCTATGGTACACTTCAGCTCTTAGACCACGAAGGATCCAGTGGTGAGCCCTGAATGAGAACATCGCTGGGACAATTATGGGCGATAGAAAAGCCACTGAGAGTATAGTGGCTTGAATCCAGAATGCTGGATTAGACTCCATAGTTCCAGCCATAGCGACCGCGAACCACGACGCTGGAATCAAAACTCCAGCAACCTTCCATCGCCAAAGAGAGGCCCATTTGAGTAGCACAAAGCCGATCGCCAGGACACTCAGAAATATCAGTCCGAATCCGGGGTTGGTTCCCATGCTAAAGAACGCGAATAGCGGGTGGAGCTGCGAAATCATCGGAATGGATGTAGCTGCTGCGATCGCACCGTAGCCGCCGAGGAGATAGATACCACCAAGTAAGGCGACGACTACGCGAAGTGTGAAGGACTTTGAGCGTGGATCTTTCCCCAACGTCGACGGCTTGGAGCATTCCGATTGAGATAATACTGTGTAATCTCATCGCCGTGCTCTAAGTCAGCAATTTCTCGGCAAAGATCGATTCCAGTAATCAGTCCGACGCCGAGTTCTCGACCAGATTCGATGGCGGTGTCTGTGTAGTAACCAGTTGAGACGATATAGACTCTGTCAGCGTTTTCCTGCTGATAGAGGCTTGAGTACTGTTGTACAGCCGGTCGACCGATTCTATTCGATCCTGCGTAGCATTTTGCTTGGATCGCTACCTGCTCGCCAGTCTCTCGATGTATTGCCATGACATCGAGACCCTTATCGTTAGATTCCTGAAACAGTGGTATCATATCCGAATCCTTCCCAGACATCAGCGATGAGCATTTCAAAAGCATAGTTATCCATTGCGCGTAAATGACGCAATAGAGACGGCTCCGATGTCATGGTGTCCTCCTCAGCCTCTCAGTCATACATTGAATCTACATAAAGATTTAGCTAAGATGAAGGATCAGAAGAAGGATATCTGGGACTGACGAGCGTATCAACTGAAGGCTGACTACGTAGGGTAATATACCTGGAGCGAGGCCTCAGAATCGAACATGAAGCCGATATCGAAGTCAGGAGGGGACAACTCCTCGACGGTCCCCTCCCATGCTGGTGTTGCATCGAGGGCATCCATATGACCGTATAACCGCTTCCAGAGGTCTGCTTGCTCGTAGACATCAGCGTCCTGCGGGATCAATCTGAACACCTCTTTGCTCGCGACAACGATGAGTTTGTACTGCATTCGTGACATAGCAACCGTCAGCCGATTCGGGTTCAGGATAAACTCGTCTTCAGCCTGGAGGAAGTCCGGCTCGGATGCAGTCGCTGAAACGAGAATA